>NZ_CP118987.1 GCF_029024965.1 Staphylococcus equorum | reverse complement strand
TTATTTTATTCCAATTGCTTTATTGACGTTGAGCCTCGGAACCCTTAACAATCCCAAAACTTGTCGAATGATCGGCTTAATAGCTCACGCTATGCCGACATTCGTCTGCAAGTTTAGTTAAGGGTTCTTCTCAACATCAATAAATTTTCTCGGCATAAATGCATGCTTTAATTATGTTATAATTAAGCAAATTGAGTAGGAAAAATATAGTACTCAAAAATTAAATTAATTAGCTTTTCTATTATTTGTGTTATTGCTAAGTACAACTTTTTTATTGTTGCACTTAGCATTTTTTATTTTTAAATTTTCAAAGATACCAAATTTTAAATACCTTTATTTTGAATTCTAAGGGGGCATTTTAAAGATTTAAGGGTAAATCATATAGTTTTATACCTAAAAACCTACACAAGCTTTTAAAACGCAAATATGAGCCAAATAAATATATTCTAATTCCACAAACAAAAATTTGAGCAAAACCAGTGACTAATTTTTTAGACACTGCCCAGTTACATGCAAATTTAAAAATTGGCATAAAAACTGGTCAACCATACAGGTTGAACGATATAGTTCCCGCAGGGGCAAAAAAGCATAAAAAAACGCTAGCTTTTAAGCTAACGTTTCAAATCTTTTAAGTAATAATTTTGTTTTTCAAAATTCCAAATTGCCGTAATTGAGTGTGCTTTTTCTTCTTCGTCTGTTGTTTTATCTTCGTCACTTGTATTAATCAAATTGCCATCTTCGGCATCGTCTAAATTTAAAATTTTATGTTTTTGTTTAAGCAATCCACCATAACTCAACATACGTTTTCGGTATAAACCTTTTTCCAAATCATTCACGATTTCTTGATTTCTTTCATCATCATCAGTTAAAAAATCAGATGACTTAACCGAGTATTTTGAAGTCTCTTTGATAGCTGCTTGAATATCTTTATCGCCTTTTTGATTCGGTTTGATCGCTTTGATATTTGCGACTGGTCGATAATCAACTTGCAATGCTTTTTGCCATAAATCGACCCACTCACTTTGTTTTATATACTGACCTTGCTTTTTAAAATACGCACTTTCAACACATAATAAAACATGCATATGTTGATTATAACTACCGTCATTTTTATTAACCGTTACTTCGGTTGAACGTAAAAATCCAATTAAATTCTTTTTAACTTTTGTATACATTTTTAATTTATTAAAAGCCTTAGACATATGTTTTAAACTTTGTTCTAAATGGTCACCATCTATTGCATTTCGTGTTGATAATGTGAGAAATAACCAACGTGCTTTCGGCTTTTCTTTTACCACTTCTTCAATCACTCTTTGAGCTTGATAACTATTTTTCATAGCACGCCTCCAATTACAAACTGGACATAATTTTGACTTACAAAACCATGTCTTATGTAATTTTAAATAACCTTCATCAGTTGGCTTGAACTCTAAGACGTTACCACATTGTTTTACATTAAAAGCTTTTTTAATTTTTAAGATTTCTAGTATATCTGCATAACTTACATTATCAATTTTCTTCTCTCTCCATGGGCGTTGTTTCCCACTTTTCGTCATATCTTTTAATGTTTCGTTATCTTGATTTTCGTCTATACATCTAGTAGTATAAGAATGCATATAAAAACCTCCAGTATTTGATTTTATCTCGACAATTTAATCTTATTACTGGAGTTTTTTTATGTCAAATTTTATTTTCCACGTTAAAAATAGCTAAAAACGCTGTAATATCAAAATTCAAACGACTTTTTATATCTTTGAATTATTTCTATATAGTATCAAGACAAGAAGAAACTCGTTTTCAACTCGTTTTAAAATACAAATCTTAAAAATTTTTCTTTCACTTAATATAAGTTAAAATATAAGCTATCAAATAGAAATTAAAGGAGAAGCTTAATGCATTATTTATATTTATTTATCTCAATTGCAACAGAAATAATCGGAACTAGTTTTTTAAAAACATCAGAGGGTTTCACAAAGTTATGGCCAACATTAGGTACACTACTTTCGTTTGGAATTTGCTTTTATTTTTTAAGTTTAACAATAAAATTTTTGCCCTTAAATATAACTTATGCAACATGGGCAGGTCTAGGATTAGTATTAACAACAATAATCTCAGTTATCGTTTTTAAAGAAAATGTTAATTTAATTAGTATAATTTCTATTGGCTTAATTGTTATAGGTGTAGTGCTCTTAAATGTATTTGGAGAAAGCCATTGA
>NZ_CP118986.1 GCF_029024965.1 Staphylococcus equorum | reverse complement strand
TTGCTTTATTCCAATTGCTTTATTGACGTTGAGCCTCGGAACCCTTAACAATCCCAAAACTTGTCGAATGGTCGGCTTAATAGCTCACGCTATGCCGACATTCGTCTACAAGTTTAGTTAAGGGTTCTTCTCAACGATCAATAAATTTTCTCGGCATAAAAGCGTGTTATAATTTAATTAACGTTCTGTTTTGTTTTCACTGTTCACTTCCAAAAATAAAAAAAGCCACCAAATTTTATTGGTGGCTTTTTTTATTTTGTTAAATCTTAAATGCCCTTAATTTTAATTCTAAAGGGGTATTTTAAAGTTTTAAGTGTAAATCATATAGTTTTATACCTAAAAACATACATAAGCTCTTAAAACGCAAATATGAGCCAAATAAAAGCATGTTATAACACTACATTTTTATTAACCAAAACGATACAACTTAACTACATTTAAATCGTAAATCACTTGTAAGCTTTTTGTACCTTAAATGTAGCCTTTTCTGTATTTACTCTTAGCTTGTAGAAATCGGACACGTTCAACAATTTTAAAATCAACCTAATATCGTTGTAACTTATCAGTATTAGTTTCAATACTGCCCATCTACATGCAAATTAATTTGCATACATTTTTTATAGTTCCCACAGAGGCAGGCGACCATATATTTAACAATAAAAAAGTGTCAGTCTAAGACCAACACTTTATGTTTCTTCTTCAATTTCATCAATCATTTGATGATTTAATTCTCTTTTTTCTTGTTCTGTTAAATCATACAATTCACTCGCTAAATATTCTTTTTGTTTCCAAATATAAAAAATTTGATAGATATATTCAGTTGGATCAATCTCTTTTAAATAATCTAAATCGCCATTTTTTAATAACTTTCTCGCCTCTTTAAATAATCCCGAATACACTAATACCTGCTTACCTTTTAAAGAACGATAATACGCGTCGAATACTTTTTGATTACTTAAATAATCACTATCTTTACCAGAATATTTAGCCATTTCATAAAGTTCTTTGTCATTATTAGCCTTAACTTTCTCGACATGAACTTGTGTAATTTCTGGCATTCCCGTCACATCTCGCCATAAATTCAACCATTCTTTTTGGCTAATATAAGATTTAGTATCTTTGAAATAAGATTTGTTAACCGCAATTAAAACGTGAAAATGTGGGTTATAATCATCCCGCTCTTTGTTGTATGTAATTTCTAATTTTCTTACATAACCCTTAACAACCTTTTTAAATTTTGTTCGATTACTTAATCGTCTAAATGATTGATTATAATGCTTAATCTCATTTTCTAATTTATTTTTAGACACATTAGGCGTCGTTAAAGTTAAAAATATAAATTCTTTTTCATGTTCTTTTTGTACATACTGCATCATCAAAGATAAACCCAACGCATCTTTTCTCGCTTTACGCCATGCACAAACCGGACAAAAACGATTTTTACATGAATTTGCTTTATATAATTTATTTTTTTCTAACGACTTATCTGTCACAAAAGACAAAAAGGTATTACATTCCCGTACCAATGTCATTTGATT
Organism: Staphylococcus equorum; assembly: GCF_029024965.1. Lineage (NCBI taxonomy): Bacteria > Bacillati > Bacillota > Bacilli > Caryophanales > Staphylococcaceae > Staphylococcus > Staphylococcus equorum. Next base: position 823 of record NZ_CP118986.1, on the reverse strand, counting down.
TTCCCCCACATGTCGCTTTATAAATTTCTGAAATACTTGATTTCTTCGTTTCTTCTCAGTATACTTATCCATGTTATATAACTTAAAAAACAACTTAGTTTTCACAAACTATGACAATAAAAAAAGTTGCTTTTTCTCCTTTCTCATAATGTTTTTAGACTAGACACCTAAAACACTACATGAGTATGCTAAAAAAAGCAACTTTTTTTGTGTTTCAACCCAGATATACCAACACTTTAAGGGTAACTATTCTACTCTGTAATAGTTACCCTTATTATCAAGACAAGAAGAAACTCGTTTTCAACTCGTTTCAAATTCCTAAATTAGGAGGGATAAAATGAAAATTAATAATGTAACAGAAAAGGATTTATTTTATATTTTAGACTTATTTGAAAAAATGGAAGTAACTTATTGGTTAGATGGAGGTTGGGGTGTAGATGTATTAACTGGAAAACAACAAAGAGAACACAGAGATATAGATATAGATTTTGACGCCCAACACACTCAAAAAGTTATACAAAAATTAGAAGATATAGGATATAAAATAGAAGTTGATTGGATGCCTTCACGCATGGAACTTAAACATAAAAAATATGGATATTTAGATATTCATCCCATAAATTTAAATGATGATGGTTCCATTACTCAAGCAAATCCAGAAGGTGGCAATTACGTTTTTCAAAATGAATGGTTTTCAGAAACTAATTATAAAGGTCGAAAAATACCATGTATTTCAAAAGAAGCTCAGCTTCTTTTTCATTCTGGTTATGACTTAACAGAAAAAGACCATTTTGATATAAAAAATTTAAAATCAATAACATAA
>NZ_CP118985.1 GCF_029024965.1 Staphylococcus equorum | reverse complement strand
AATATGTCGGTTTAACCGGCTATTAGAGTATCCGGTTTTAGAAAAATTTGAGTTTTCCTTTTCCAAACTTTGTTTTGCCTGAATTTCTTCTGCTTTTTTACTCATAAAAAATCGACTCCTTATTTTGTTTAAGAAGTCGCTCACCCGAATATATATCTTGAAGAATAAACCAATATCGTTTAATATCTAGATATACAAAAATTAAGAAAAAAAACACCAACTGTTTTTCTTTAAGGTAAGTCGCATTCACAAACTTTGGTCAGGGAGTGAGCGACTTCTTTTTTTGTTTTTTTATTTGCATATTAATATAACACTAACAAAAGGCTTGGTCTATTCAGACTAAGTCTTTTTTTATTAGGCTGAATATTTTTTAGAATATTTATATTGCTGATAAGTGTTATAAAGTATTAACGCCTGCACTACTACTTGAGCAATTGATATTGCTAAATTAATCTTTTTCTTCTTACTCATTTTCTTCAACCCCTTTGTTGCTTTATTCCAATTGCTTTATTTACATTGAGCCTCTGTACCCTTAACAAACCCAAAACTTGTCGAATGGTCGGGCTAATAGCTCACGCTATGCCGACATTCGTCTGCAAGTTTAGTTAAGGGTACTTCTCAATATAAATAAATTTTCTCGGCATAAAAGCCTGATCATACTTTGTTTAATCATGGAATCTTGCTCTTATCCACTCATACAACCAAATAAATAGCCCTATAGCGAGTATATAAGGTAAACCATAAGCAATGTACCATAAAACTGAAATAAAGCCCTCAGAAGCCTTTATTTTGCTTGCTATGGCATTCTGTAATACATCTACATGTAAAAAGCCCATAAAATCTCTGCCAATCGTCATAATCAAAGCAAAAAGCATAAACACTAATAACATTGCACCAATACCAGTAAATAATTGCTTTTGTCTTTTTTGATAATGTTCATGTGATTGTTTAACTTCACGCAACATCGAATGAATTTCTTCTCGAACTCCATAAACATCTTTTCGAACCTCTATCTCAATATCTTCTGCATTCACTCGATTTAAATTCTTTTGTAACAAACGAACAAAATCATTATGGACTTTTTTACCTCTACCTTGAAAGTCCTCCGTCGTCTTTTTCAAACTCGACTTGATTGCCTGCAATTCCTTTTCTCTCAAGTCCTGTTGTTCTTTCATCTCTGATATATATTTTATTACTAGCTTGTTTTGTTTCTTCAGTTCTTGCAATTCTTCGTTTTCTAAGGTCTTCTGAATTTTCTGCGACTGCGTCCCAGTCAACTTCGAACGTGTCTGCATATTCATCGTATTCTCGTTCTTCTTCTCGTTCTCGTCTGAATTTCTCGATTGCAAAGCCATTTTCAATCACTCCTTTGTCATAAGAATCGCCCAACTTATTCCCACGTACTTTTTTATCTTCTTCAATGTGTCTATACGTTACGTTGTTTTTCGTTACTCTCGTGATTTCAACACCTTTTTCTTTTAGCAAAGTATTAAATTCTTCAAAGTCTACTGCGTTATCCTTTGTTTCTTCAACTGCCATTCTTATATCATTTTTCCATGACCTTTTATCTTTATCTATCATGTTCTGTTCTGCCAACGTATATCTGATTTCTGATGACTTTTCTGGCACAGATAAACCACGTTCTTCACATAACTGATCATTCGCCTTTTTTATAAAATCACGTTGTTCTTTGTTTGACTGATACTTGTTGCCTGTTTCTAAATTTACTGAATTAATAATAATGTGATTGTGATAATGGTCTTTGTCTGTATGTGTATAAACTGCAACTTGATAATCTGGTGCAATTTTTTTAGCTAATTCTAAACCTATCTCATTACACTCTTTAGCTGTTACTTCGCCAGGCTTAAAAGATTGAATGACTGTATGTGCTTGAACACCATTCTCTTTGCCATATAACGCCCTAGTTTGCTTAAAATATGATTTAGCATAATCAACATCACAATTTAAGCCGCTTTTTTCTTCTGCACGTTCTTCTGCGTAATTAATGGCACGACTTGCCGACTTCGTATTGCCTAATTTAGTTGTTGCCATATCTTATGCAACTCCTTTTTCACATCATCAAATTGCTTTTCTAAATCATGATATTTCTCTTCTGGTAAATGTGTAGCCTTATCTTTATTTTGATTAAACCACTTAGCAATCTGATTCACATTACTACCCAAATGACTTAAATCTTTGGCAATCGATTGTCGCGTTTCTTTGTCTAATTTTGGCGACACTAATCGACTGCCTTGTGCCTTTTTCTTAACGAAATTAGGCACTGTCATATTCAAAGTTTCTGCCGACTGTTTCAACTTTGAATATTCCTGTTCACTCACTCTGAAACTAATTTGTTTTGGCTCTTTGCGGTTGGGTTTACGGTTTCCCCCAACAGACAAATCGCTAGCCAAATTATCTTTATGTTCGTTCACAAGTCCCACCACCTTTCTGACGAAAAATATTCCTTTTCATAAATATAGCTTATAATACAATCTATATTTTCTCAAGTAATATAGTGGTTTGGCAAGCGTCGTATATTCTAGCCACTTCGTTCTGAATATACCGGCTTGCTGGGATTAATCCCAGACCCTTTATGTTTTTGCTAACGCAAAAAATGAGTGGCAAAATGCTAGCCACTCATAGTTCAAAACCAAATTCAAAATCAAAACAAAAGCAACCAAAAATGTGGTTGCTAATAAAATTAATTCTCATAATTATTACGAATAAAATTCTCAATATTTTTTTCGTAATTTGGATAGTTATAATTTCCTAAACAACTTACTTTATTTGAATAATATTTAAATAATTCACAACAAAGCTTAAAAGATTGGTATGTCTTTCTATATCCATTCATCTCAAAAGTAGCTAAAAACATATTGAATTCTTTATCAGTTAAATATTTGTTTATAAACTTATAATTCTTTCCTAAACTAAAATCAAAACCCCTATTAAAGCCAATATACCAAGAAATCATTCTTAATAATTCAGGACGTAAAATATTATTGAAATGATCTAAAGCAAATAATATTTCTCTTCTAAAAACACCCTTTGCTACATACGTTGAGACACTCCAAAACTCATTACAGCAATCATAAAATTCTCGTTCTGTTGGTTTTTTTAACCAATAATTTGAGTCATCTGGAACAATTTCTTGAGTTACTAAATTATCTTTATCAACTAAAATTTTTACAAGACCATCAGAATCACTAAAATAACGATTTAAATCTTTTAAATTAATTAATGTAATATCCATTTTTATGCCATCTTTAAAATACATTATATAACTGTAACCATAATCTAAATCAGGTGGGAATAATTCCATATCTTCTGGTTTCTGTATAAACAATAATTCTCCAAATAAACTTAACCAACTTTCTTCATGTGTGAAATACTCAATATCTGATACGAAAAAAGCAAAATCATAATCTTGAAACTTATCTTTTTTTATATTTTCATTAGTTCTTGAACCCTCGAGAGCAATAATTTTTACATTGCTTCGTTGATAAGCAAATTCAGAAACTAAATTTAAAATTTCTTTTTCAGTCCTCATTGTTTTTTCACTCCCAAAATCTAAATTCACGCTGCCAAAATTCAATCTGCTTTTGCAATTGTTTTTCATTCTCTTTTAAAGTCAATTTCATTAAGTCCGTTAAATCAATTTCTGAAATACTTTTTAACATTTCTCTGTATTTATTTTTTGTACGTCTTTCTAATTTACCCCATGTACTTTCTTCATGAATTAGCATATAAATCATTGCTTGGTCTTTTACTTTTTCTAAACTAGACCAATCTGGTTTCAAAATATGTAAATCATTAAAACAATCGTTCCAATAATCAACCATATCTCTTTTTAATTCAATTTCTACACGCCATAAGTGTTCAGACATAACTTCAATGTCTGCATTATCCTTACGTTCTTGTTTTTTATTATAAATTCTAATAAATCTATCACTGTCACGAACACCAAAATATTTTGTTTCTGGTTTACCGTTACGACCATAAAAAATAGTTTTCTTAACTGATTTATCAGTCATCGCATAATAATCGCTCAAATCGTCTTCAAAATCAAAAGCCAAATCTAATCTTGTAAAACCATCATCTTCCATGTAGTCAATGATGTTTTGTTTTAACCAAAGCATTTCTTCATGCGTAAGTTTATTAGGATTAAATTCAACACGCATATTACGTCTATCCCACGCATCTGCTTTTACTTTATCATATTCGATGTAAACTTTTTCTTGTAGAGCCTTAGCTTTAAATTTGGTTTGTAATATATCCCAAAGTCTAATTTGTGGCGCAATACTCATAAATTCAGACAGTTTGTGAGCATTGTTCTTATTAAGATTCCCAACAATTGTCATAGCATCAAAGTGTAATTTTGGTTCGGGAGTGTACAT
>NZ_CP118984.1 GCF_029024965.1 Staphylococcus equorum | reverse complement strand
AAAAACTATTGCTCTATCCGCAGTGCGTTGGATAGTTTTCCAATCTGGTTGCAAGATATGTAAATCACTAAAGCAATCATTCCAGTAATCCACCATATCTCTTTTAAGTTCGATTTCTACACGCCATAAATGTTCAGACATAACTTCAGCATCTGCATTATCTTTACGTTCTTGCTTTTTATTATAAATTCTAATAAATCTATTACTATCTCTCACGCCAAAATATTTTGTTTCTGGCTTACCATTACGACCATAAAAAATAGTTTTCTTAACTGCTTTATCAGACATTGCATAGTAGTCACTCAAATCATCTTCAAAATCAAAGGCTAAATCTAATCTTGTAAAACCGTCATCTTCCATGTAGCTTATTATATTTTGTTTTAACCAAATCATTTCATCTCGTGTAAGTTTGTTTGGATTAAATTCAATACGCATATTACGTCTATCCCAACTATCTGCTTTCACTTTGTCATATTCAATATAAACTTTTTCTTGAAGTGCTTTAGCTTTAAACTTTGTTTGAAGAATATCCCAAAGTCTTATTTGGGGCTCTACACTCATAAATTTAGAAAGGGCTTGAGCGTTGTCTCGGTTGAGATTTCCAACGATCGTCATTGCATCAAAACTTAATTTTGGATCAGATATGCACACAGTATGTGCGTCCAACCGGCTATTAGAGTAGCCGGTTTTAGAAAAATTGTCTGAATCGTGATTTTCTAAGTGATTTGAATGATTTGTATAATTATTTTTACTCATAAAAAATCGACTCCTTAATTTAATTTAAGAAGTCGCTCACCCGAATATATATCTTGAAGAATAAACTAATATCGTTTAATATCTAGATATACAAATTAAGAACAAAAACATCAACTGTTTTTCTTTAAGGTAAGTCGCTATCACAAACTTTGGCGAGGGAGTGAGCGACTTCTTTTTATTTGCTTATTAATATAACACTATCAAATGTCTTGGTCTAATTGATTAAGACTTTTTTTATGCCTTAAATATTTTATCTTCGCTTTGATACTTACTTAAATACTCGTTATTAATCAACATAGAAATAGCCTGGGACTTACTTAAGCCCATTTGTTCTGCAATTTCTTCAAGTCTTTTCAAAGTATCTTCAGTTAAAGTTATACCTACTTTTGTACGAACCATTTTTACTCCCCATTTCTAACTATTAATAAGTTTATTTTATTCCATTTATACATACATGTCTAGAGATTTCTATACAATAACTCATAAAGTCCCTAAAATGTAGCCTATTTGTAGCTTTGTGAAAAATCGCTATAACCCTTGATATTAAAGGTCTAAACACTTCACAATCTCTGATTTGGCACTCGGCACTTAAAAGGGGGGGTCGTAGTAGTCCCCCTTTTTCCAACTAAATTTGATAAATTCTAAAGCAAAATACAAAAACAGGGCTAACAGATCACTTCGTGAAGTTAGCCCTAAAACCTAAACCATTAACTCAATTTATTTTTTATTCCAATTTCCTTTTTGGTCGGAACCAACAATTCCATGTGATGTTGAGTTGGTACTTTCTTGGGATTAATCCCAATTCAAGCCCAACCAACTCGCTAACAAGTTAGCTATCACATTTCATTATTCCAACCAAAAAGTTTTCTCGGCATAAATGTGGGTATAATTAAATTAGATATACTTAAAACAATTCTTTAAAGGTTTTGAACGCCATTCTATTTTTAGAGTGGCGTTTTTATTTATCTACCTCTACCCCTATCACGTTTTTGCGTATTCTTTTCTTCTTGATATTCTTCAGGATGTATTTGTTTATCTAATATTTGTATCGCCTTTATCATACGACCATTATCTCTACTTACATCATTCATCAAATGCTGGTATTTATTTCTACCAAGAACTTGCTCTAACTTCTCAAAAATCTCTCTAATAACTTTAATAACATTAAGCGCATTATCAAGGTGTTTTTTGAGGTCTTTTATAAACTCATTTGCTCTTGCTAAAGTTTCAGACATATCCTTGTTTTCTTCTCTAAGCTTACTATTTTCATTTTTAAGCTCATTCAACGCTTTACCAGACTTAATATGCTCATAATCTTCTGTAATCGTTTGTGCTGCTTGTATTTGTTTCTGAAAGTTATTAAATTCTTCTTGGCTTATTACAACATTCCCTGTTTCTTGTATTTCTTTGTTGAACAATCCACCTACTTTTTCAGTTTCATGTTCATATTGGACGTTTAAAGGCTTTTTAAGCGTTTCTAATGATTTTTGGTATTGTTCTATCAACTCACTGCTTTTTTGTTGTATATGGCTTAATTTTTGGCTCTCACGCTCATATTCTTGCTTATGATATTCTGTTTTTTGCTTATATCGGTTTACCTGATCATGTTTAGCATTTGTAACTTGTCTTGATTGTCCTCGGTCCAAATCATACCCACGTTGATTAACATATTCGTTAAATCTATCTTGAAACTCTGTTAACGCCTTTTTATTCCCTACAACTTCTTTTGCACTTAATCTACCGTCATCAGTGATAGGGACAACACCATAATGCATATGTGGGGTTTTTTCGTCCATGTGAACTGTTGCATATAATAAATTATCTTTACCGTATTCTTGTTCTAAAAACTCTTTAGCATATTCAAAAAACTGCTTTGTATCTTCTGGCGTTTGATTATCAAAGAAATCATTGTCTGATGTAATTAAACCATCAATGTGTTTAATCGCGTCTGTTCTAATTTTTCTTTTGCCTGTATAATTCTGTTCAATTTTTTCATCAATCAAGTTATTAAAATTCTGTTTATTAGCATTTACCAAATCATAATTTAAGTAAGTTTTACTATGGTCTATATCTTCATTTTCATAATTATTATTTTCTCTTTGAACATGTTTTTGTATGCCTGTTGTATTTGTTCCAGTTTTAACTTTTGAAACTCTAATAATAGAATACGACATATAAAAATCACTCCTCAGCACTAAGGTTTTATAGGTATTTAATACTTTAAGTCTAACACACTAGACTTATTTTACAATAAGTCGTTAATACGTGTGCTCTGCGAGGCTTAAACCTGTTTTTGCTAACGCAAAAAATGAGTGGCAAAATGCTAGCCACTCATAGTTCTAAACCAAAATATAATATAACTATTCAAACTGCTTTTCAGAACGTTTAAATACAATAATCGTCAAAAGACAACATAAAATAATAAGGATAGCCATGGCTACAAGAATATTACTATACACTCCAGAAGAATAATTTATAAATTCCAGAACTAGTTTACGATTAATCAATTGTAGTGACAATAAACCTCCTACAATTGCTATACCTGTTCCCTCTGATAAAAAACTTGTGAAATTTAGCAAACTCATTCCAGAAGCAACTTCTTCTTCAGAAAGACTACTTGATACTATTTTTGATATAACTGTTTTAGTAAAAGATAATCCGCCCATAACAAATATAAACATAAAAGTAGTCAACCACATACTAAACTCAACAAAAAATGCAATAGTTAAAAAACTTATAGAGATAGACAATGATCCTAAAATAAAAACAAATAATGATCCTTTTCTATCCACTAAAAAACCACCAAAATAACCAAAAACAATAACACTCATGGTTCCAGGAAAAATAACACTATTACCTATTGTCGCTACATTTACATGATAAATAGTTTTCATCATATAAGGCACCATTGATATAAAACCAGCTACTATAGAAAATATTAGCCCACCAGAAAACAAACCAAGCATAAACGGAATGTTTTTCCCTAGTTTAGGATTAATAAAAGGGTTAGAAACTCTTGAAATATGTTTAATAAAAATCACAAAAAAGATTGTGAAGAGTATTAAAAAAGTCCAATTATAATTTGTCGTAAATAACATAAAACATATAATACTTATAGACATTAAAACAATACCTACGATATCTAATGTATTTTTTGTTGATTTACCAGGTACCATTACTTTAATAAGAAAAGGTATAGTTACTATTGTAATCATAGGAAGTATAAGTAGGTAAGACCAATGAATATAATGTGCTATTATTCCCCCTATTGAAGGACCTAACCCTTCACCTAAAGCTACAATTGATCCTATAAAACCAAAGGCTTTGCCTTGTTTTTTTCTTGTAATATTTCTAGCTACAACCACCATAATCAGTGAAGGGAATGCAGCAGATCCTACTCCTTGTACTAACCTACCAAAAATCAAAATAAAAAAGTGATTGTGACCAATAAAAGCAATCAATGAACCAAGACAGCTCAAACTAATACCAATAATTAACAATTTTTTTATATTTATATAATCAGATAATTTTCCATATACTGCTGTTCCTATCGAAAAAGTTAACATATATGCAGTGTTTACCCAGTTTGTAATTCCAGGAGTAGTATTAAAATGATTTGCAATATCAGGTAAAGAAACATTTAAAACCATTTCATTTAATACACTAAAAAATGAAAGAATACAAAGCCAAAATAAAACGCTATAAAACAAACCTTTAAATTTTTTATATAAACTAAACAATTTTACCTCTTTACTTGAGGTGACTAAAGTTTATAGGGGTAAATTATTCTTTCACCTCATATAAATTCCCCAAATTTTTAAATAGACACTTCATAAAAAAATCCTCCTAAATTAGAATAGTTTAAATATATCATTTTTGTTCAGTAATATTAATATGTACACTATTTCCAAAATTTAAATTCATGTTGCCAAAAATCGATTTGTTTTTGCAATTGTTTTTCGTTCGCTTTTAAAGTCGATTTCATTAAGTCCGTTAAATCGACTGGCGAAATTTCTTTTATCAAATTCTTATATTTTGTTCTAGAATTTCTGTGAAGCTTTCCCCATTCTTCTTCATCACTCAATAACAT
>NZ_CP118983.1 GCF_029024965.1 Staphylococcus equorum | reverse complement strand
AATAAAACTCCTTTTTATTTAAACTTTTGAATTGTTGTTTTATTAAATCCAATTGCATATTCAAGACCCTTTTCGACAGTTCGATTCATACTAATATGAGCTAACCAAATCAATCCAATTTCTAATAAAAAAGCTTAAAGATATTTTAAAATTACTCCACTTGGGATAATAAATTCTTATGTTTTCCTTTATACTTTATTGAAATTATTAAAGAAAAAATTCCAAATAAACATATATGTAATCCACTCGTTGATTGATGCAAATAATACTATTTTCTTGTTTTTACTATGTTGCACAATGTGTGCAACAACACCATATATAGGTACAACATGATGTGCAACAACACTATATATTGGTGCAACAACCTGTGCAACAAAGAAAAAAAGTGATGGCACTGGGTTAATCTTTAAACCCTTGATATGTCTGGCTTCGCCAGACCCACCACAAAAAGTGGTGGCATATATCCCTTATGCTCTTTACTCGTGTGCAACAGCCTGTGCAACATAATATCCCTCATACTTACTTTCGAATTAATTTTGCATCATAAATTTCTATTGATTATATAGTCTTTTTTGGACTAAATAATCAATAAAAGATAATAGTTTTACTAATTAAAAAGACAAAGTCTTTTTAATTTTCGTTTTATAGATTTGACTATTTTCAATTACTTTTTAGCATTATCCTCTAAAATATTCACAGATATTTTAGCTACTATATCGATACATATTACTAATCCAATAAAGTGAAAAACCAATAAAGTGAAAGCAATTATTTGAGGTCTATTAAAATTTTTAAAAGTAAAATTAAGTGTTAATAATACAATATTCAATAAAATTATCAGTGTAGATATTATTATTAAGCGAGGTATCTTTTTTGATAAAAGTAACTTAAGGCGTTTAAAATCATCTTTATAATATGTACAGTTAATTTCCGTAAATAATTTTCCTTATTTTTGGGAATCAACAGTGTATTTTGTGTTGTTAAGTTGGTCGTAGTAGCCCCCAACGTTTCCCAAATTTGTAAAATCTAATCCCAAAACTTAAACAAAAAATAGACCCAATCTAAATAAGATTAGGTCTTCACTTTAATATCTTTGAGTTATTTCTATATAGTATCAAGACAAGAAAAAACAAAAAATCATCTAAATTTAGAACGAAATTCATCAATAGTATCATTTACTAAAGTAATATGATTTTTAAGTAATTTTTTTTTATATTTACACTTTGGACATTTGTATTTATAACGCCCAAAATAAGTTCTAGTAACTTTCATCTCTCTCTTATCATCAGGACAATACGGTCCCTTAACATCACATATTTCAACTTCTTCCAAATCTTCAAATTTACATTTTTGTAAATCAAGATTCTTCCAATTTTCGGAAAGAAAATTAAAAAGAACAGTCCAAGTAAAGCCCAAATAATCAGTTTTTACAAACCATTTATTATATGAAGCCATAACTATTCTAGGTATATCATCCTGCAATCTATCTATGTATTTTTTTATAAAAAAACGTATTACTAAAACAAACAAAAATAATACAAACCAATAAAAGTAAAATTTATATTTGATTAAAAAATCAAAACTTATAGATTTCAAACTAAAAAAATATACTGAAAAATTAATGATTAACGTAACTAAAAATGAAATAAATAAATCATATAAAAAAACCTTAAACTTCGAATTCATAAAAACCTCCTTAACTCTTATTTTACTACAATCTATACAACCTTTTTAGTTTTCTCTTAAGAAAAAACTTTATTCCAATTGCTTTATTGACGTTGAGCCTCGGAACCCTTAACAATCCCAAAACTTGTCGAATGGTCGGCTTAATAGCTCACGCTATGCCGACATTCGTCTGCAAGTTTAGTTAAGGGCTCTTCTCAACATAAATGCGGGTTCTACTTTTTATTTTTACTGACCTTAATAGCAAAAAAAGCCATACCAATACAAAACCACATACCTATAATTGACAACCACATAGCAGTCATAAAACCACTCCTTTTCACCAAACTTCATCACAAGACTTATTAAATTATTAAATGCCTTTATTTCGAATTTTAAGGGGTTATTTTAAAGATCTAGGTATAACCCCTATGCTTTTATACCTAAAAGCATACATAAGCTCTTAAAACGCAAATATGAGCAAAATAAATATGTTTTAATTTCACAAACATTTTTTGGTCTAAACCAGTGGCAAATTTTTTAGACATTGCCCAGTTACATGCAAATCTAAAAATTAACATGAAAATTGGGCAACCATGCCGGTTGAACGCTATAGTTCCCGCAGGGGCAAAAAGACATCAAAAAACGTTGCTTTTTAAGCTAGGGTTTATCAAAAAACGCTTTTAAAAAATCGAATTATTAACTTGAAAATATTAGGAATAAATACAAATATCTGAAATACAATGTCTGAAATAATCTCAATAAAAGCTGACTTAGTTCTCTTGTATTTTGTACTCATAAATCAAACTCCTAACCTTTTTTAAGTAATGATTTTGCTTTTTAAAAATTTCAAATTTCAATAACTAAATGTGCTTCTCTTTCTTCCTCACTTGTATAAACATTAACGCTTAGTATTCACTTCTCAAAAGACCATAGATCAATGTGTCTCTATATTCATCTTGCACTAATTTATCTTTTCTCAACATGCCCTCTCGTTTCATACCTAACTTTTCCAACACAATTCCGGAAGCTATATTGTTTGAATCAATGGCTGCCCCTATTCTATTGAGTTTCAGTACTTTAAAGGCATATTTGATGATTGTTTTCGCGATATCCGTCGCAACGCCGTCGCCCCAATAATTTGGATGGACAATAAAGTTAATTTCAGCACTTTGGTTCACTTCATCTATGGCTAATTGTATCGCCCCTATGACTTTATCTGTATCAGGATCAACGAGGACATTGTAAATCCAATTGGATTCTTTATCTAACACCACATTAATGAACTGCTGAGTCTCTTCATAACTTTGAGGACCCCAAGTTTGATACTGAGTCACTTCTGGTAAAGCATATAATTCATTTAAATATCTATATCTGTGTGCTTTAAGTCTCTAGAATAGAACGCCATACGCGCCCTCCTAAAATAGTTTGCTCCTATGTAACCCTTTATTTACTAGCTACATATAATATAAAGGGTGTTCTCTTAATTTAAATGTGAAAGCACGCCACATCTACTGATTAAAGATATTATGTTGTTTCATGTTTTGACGTCGCATATAAAGTGCATGTGTTTCTTCGAATTCAGCTTTAATAGATTGCATTAAATACCCTTGCATCGCTTCAACGGTTTCATTCTTTTGTAGCAGCATCGCTTTAAAACGTTTCAACACACTTACAATTTCAAACTCAACATCTTCTAAACGGTAATACGTATCATGTGCATTATTAAATGATTTTTTACCTTTGAGTAATACACTTTTAATAATCCGAATTTCTCTAATTTCAAATTTACTTAAATAGTCTTGAAGTTGTTGAGGCAATTCTTCGAGGACTTGGAACTTAAGCGCATCATTATTAAATTCGGTTTGTTGATGATTTGTATGATCCGAATGATTATTGTTTATTGGATTGTTGTATGTATCATTCAAGTCATTCGTATCATTATTCTCAGTCTCTATATAATCAGTATTACTTAAGTCAGTATCATTAGAGTCTAAGTTTTGGGATTCTGGGCTCCCATTGTTTGGGATTCTGGGCTCCCATTGTTTGGGATTCTGGACTCCCATTATTTGGGATTCCTTGCTATCACTTGATTCGTCATTGTTTGAAGTGCTATTTTGTATTTCTTTTTCAATATTTATATTTGTTTCAATTTCATGAAGGTATAGTTTGTTTGGTCGATTAAATCCAGTTTTAACTTGTTCTAATAAACCCACTTCTTGTAATTCTTTTTTAATTTTGGTTATTGTATTTTTACTTTTATCTAACACTTCTTGAAGATTTTCATTTGTGAAAATAAAATATATATCTCCATTTTGATCTATCCAATTATTTTTAATAGATAAACTTACTCTATCATTAAGAATTGCATAGGTAACTTTTGCACTATCACTTAACTTTTTATATTTTTCATTGATAAATAATACTTTATGTAGCATATAGAAATTTTGACTGGCCTGATTTTTTATGTTTTTTCTAGACATAATAAAAACCCCTTTCCTATTCAAATTTTGGATAGAGGTAATAAAACATTACAAGAACACATAAATTTTTTGCTTGCACTTTGATGATATAGTTGTATATAATACAGATATCAAAATATTTATAAACGTGCTGCAACGTTTTATTACCAAACCCCGACTATTACCAGTAGTTGGGGTTTTTGTTGTATTAAGGTTATTATAGCACTTTGAATAAGCTTATAAAAGGGAAAATGTAGTGTTGTCAAGGGTTGATAAAGGGTTTGCAAACCCTTGACAACTACCGTCAACCCTTTACAAATACTTGATAAAAGGGTTGACGGTTTTATATTTTCGACTTATCAATCACTTTATTATTAAGCGTGATAAGCTTATAATATGTTATAAAGGGTTGATAAACATTTTATAAAGGGTTGATGATATGAAAAGCGTGAAAATGTTGAGTGAAGAATTAGGGGTTAGTAAGCAAACGATTTTTAATAACATTAAACGATTGAATATAGAGACAATAAAACAGGAAAACACTTCGTTTATTAAAGAAGATACCGATATAGAAAAAATCATTCAAAGAGTAAATGAAAATAAAAAGAAATATGGTTTTGAAAGTGCTACTGAAGACAAACAAAAAAAAGAGTCAGATAATATTAATGTTGAATCCAAAAGTGATACTCAAATAGTAGAAATCCTTAAAAATCAGATTGATACTTTGAATGATCAAATTGAAAAACAAGAAAGTCGTCATGAAACAACAATTGAATTCTACAGAAAAGAGTTGCAGGAAAGATCAAAATTGCTTGAGAATCAGCAAGTTCTGGCATTAGAGAGTAATAAAAAAATTCAAAAGTTAGAGAATCAATTAGAGGAAGAGAGACACCTTAATTATTCCTTTGATACATCTACTAACGATAGACAAAACGTTGATGCACAAGAAGCAACATATACTACTGATTCTGTAAATATTAATCAACACCAGGAAGAAGAAAAAGAAGCAGAGATTCAACATAAGGATATAGATGAAAGTAAAAGCGATGAAAGTACGCGATATGAAGAAACACAACCTAAAAAAGGCTTCTGGAGTCGTTTGTTTGGTGGCTAATAATAGTTTTAAAAGACCATATTCATTAAATAAGCGCTACAAGTCGAATAACTTGTAGCGCTTATTTATATCATCGGAACTTCTGATAATCATCGATTATGTAAAAAATTGACTACTTTGGTCATATGATGTAAACTCCAAATGACCGAAGTAGTCATTTTGAATGAAAAGGAGGCATTTTTATTAACACTATATTTAATAACTTGAAAACGAACAAACAAAAAATGATTATTAACTCATCAATCAAAGAATTTGTGAAAAATGGTTTTGACAAGGCATCTACAAATGAAATTGTTAAAAAAGCGAATATTTCCAAGGGATCATTATTTAATTATTTTAATAGTAAAAAAGACCTCTATATTTATTTAATTAATTATAGTACACAAATTTTAGAGAATATGTATAGAGAAATTGATTTAAGTGAGAAGGATTTATTTAATAGGATTGAGAATATTGGTTTACAAAAATTATATGTTCAACAAAAGCATCCTGAAATATTTGATTTTCTAAAACATTCTATTCAAGAAGAATCATTAGAAGTAAAAGCTATTATTGAGAAAAAAGTTGACCATATATATGAAAATGGACGACAAAAAATATTTGCTAACATCGACTATTCTAAATTTCGTGATGATATTGATATCGAAAAAGCAATTGAAATTCTTAATTGGACAATGTCCGGTTTTGGAGAAAAGGGACTTCAACAAATAAAATCTTTTGAAAATATTTCCGATTTTGGTAATCAGTATCTCAAAGAGTGGCATGATTACGCTCAAATATTAAAGAATAGTTTTTATAAGTAAAAGGAAGTATTAAAAAAAGAAACGAGTACTACAAAAGGGGGCTTCACTATTATGAGGGAAGTTGTGAAAATTACAGGATTACAAAAGAACTTTGGTGATTTCAAGGCTTTAAATGATGTGTCTTTTACAGTTAATAAAGGTGAAGTTTTAGGATTTATTGGTCCTAATGGTGCAGGAAAATCTACTACTTTGCGTACACTATTAGGAGTTATTAAACGAGATGCAGGTGAGGTAGAAATATTCGGAAAAGATGTATGGAAAGAAAGTCTTAAAATTCATAAAAGAATATCTTATGTTCCAGGGGATATTGCATTATGGGGTAATTTGACGGGTGGAGAAATTATCGATTTATTCATGAAATTACATGGTAGTGGAGACACAGAAAAACGAGATGAGTTAATTAAACGTTTTGAACTAGATCCTAAGAAAAAGTCTAAAGGATATTCAAAAGGTAACCGTCAAAAAGTTGGTTTGATTGCAGCATTATCAGTTGATTCCGACTTATACATCTTTGATGAACCGACCTCTGGCCTTGATCCATTAATGGAAGTAACATTTCAAGAAGAAGTTGAAAAAATTAAAGCAACTGGAAAATCTATTTTGCTATCCTCACATATTTTAAGTGAGGTGGAACGTCTAGCAGATAGAGTTGCTATTATTAGACAAGGAGAAATCGTAGAAACTGGAACACTCGATGAATTACGTCATTTAACTCGTTCAACGCTGATGATCGAAACAGAAGAAGATGTAGCTAAATTATCAGAAATACAAGGCGTATTTGATTTTAAACAAAGCAATAATCAAGCGACATTTTCTGCTGATAATAAACACCTTAATTCTATTCTAAGCGAAGCAGTTAAATTGGGTGTTAAAAAACTTGAATCTACACCACCTACACTTGAAGATTTATTTATACGTCATTATGAAGGCTAAATAATGGAAAGGAGGTTGAGTTCATATGCATGAAAAATTTTCTGGTTGGAACACACTGTTTTTGCATTATCTAAAGCTTGATTGGAAAAAAATGATTATATGGATTTTAAGTATTGGTTTGTTTTCAGCAGGATTTGTTCCAGCTTTTAAAGAGATAGCACAAGGGAAAGGGTTAATTGGTATGTTTGAAACATTACAAAACCCTGCAATGATTTCTATGGTAGGTCCCACACCAATTGAGACAGCAACAGATTATACTTTAGGCGCCATGTATGCACATGAAATGTTATTATTTTGTGGACTTTTTGCGATGATAGTCTCTATATTGCATATAATTGGACATACACGTAAGGAAGAAGAATTGGGGCTTACAGAATTAGTACGCTCGTTTCAAATAGGTCGACAAGCAAATTCACTTGCTACAATAATAGAAATAGTGTTAATTAATGGCTTAATAGCGATGTTTATTTCTGCAGTAATGGTGAGTTTTAATGCAGAAACGATTTCTCTTCAAGGTGCCCTGCTTTTTGGAATAACAATTGGAATGGCAGGAGTAATGGGTGCAAGCATTGCTCTCGTTGTCTCTCAAATCATGCCAACCTCATCATCTGCCATTGGATTGTCTCTTGGTATTGTAGGTTTGCTATATATTATCCGTGCTGGCACAGATGTATCCAACATTGAGTTGTCTATTTTTAATCCTCTTGGTTGGACATATCTCACTTACCCTTTTACAGATAATAATTGGCTTCCGATTGCCATTGCTTTTATATTTAGTATCATAGTAGTTATTATTGCATTTATGCTTGAAGGCGCACGCGATATGGGAGATAGCTATATTCCTGAAAAAAAAGGAAAGAGGAATGCCAAAAAGTCATTATTATCTATCCGTGGTTTATTATGCAAAATTAATCAAAGTATTATCATCAGTTGGTTAGTTGCATTTATGGTTATGGGCATTGCTTATGGATCAATTTATGGAGACATGCAGACTTTCTTAGAAAGTAACGAAATGATGAAACAAATGTTTTCTACTTCAAATGTTTCTATTGAAACATCATTTACGAGCACGATTATGGTGGTTATGGTTAGTTTAGTTGCTATATTGCCGATTGTAATTGTTAACAAATTATTTTCAGAAGAAAATAAACTTCATCTTAGCCAAATATACCCTACTAAAGTGACGCGTAGTAGAATATATTGGACTAATATTGGTTTAGCATTTTTTAGTAGCGTATTAGGTGTTTTAGTGGCTTCACTTAGCCTAGGTGTGACAGCAATAAACGTGATGGAAGGTCATGGGGAAATGCAGCTTATTGATTTCCTTGCAGCTGGATATAATTTTTTACCTGCTATATTATTTTTCACTAGTCTTGCTACTCTTGCATTCGGGTGGGCACCCAAACTTGGAAAAATAGCTTATGCTTATCTTGGATATACTTTTGCACTCAATTATTTTGGAGGTACTTTAGACTTACCTGAATGGCTTTCAAAAACAGCTATATTGAATTGGCTCCCACAAATGCCAAAAGAAAATTTTGATATCTTCAGTTTTGTCATTCTATCTATGATTAGCATTGTATTTATAATTTTAGGCTATATTGGATATAAAAAACGAGATTTAATTGGGTGAAATTAAGGTTCGTTATTAAGATGAAATTTGATTATGTAAATAAGAGGCTAATCACTATATAAAATGATTAGCCTCTTTATATAACCTATTTCTTATAAATGCAAAGAGATAAATGATATTAATTAGAATAATAAGATAAATTCAAATTAATTGTTAATTATGATTTA
This sequence comes from Staphylococcus equorum, assembly GCF_029024965.1. Taxonomy (NCBI): domain Bacteria; kingdom Bacillati; phylum Bacillota; class Bacilli; order Caryophanales; family Staphylococcaceae; genus Staphylococcus; species Staphylococcus equorum. Next base: position 19,779 of record NZ_CP118983.1, on the reverse strand, counting down.
CTTTCTTTTTGGGTGGCCATAAAAAATATGAAATACAAATGATTAAGTCAATAATAATGACAATTGTCCAAACATGAATAACATTATCTATAGCTTCTGTACGACTTTTATCATTAATTAAAAAAACAATCAAATGCAAAATACCTGTTCCTATAATGTAAGAAAGTAAATGTTTCAACCAACTTTTAGCATAGTTTTTAGCGTAAGCTAACCCTACAGCTTTATAAGGTTTAGATCCTTGTTTCATCACATAATATCTAAATCTATCATCTGCCCAATTTATCATGCTTTTCCCAAAGACAAGAGATACTGAAATATAGACCGCAGCTATAGCATGAGGGATTTCAGCTGTTGCTCCATTCATGAGGTCTATACTTGTTGTTATAAGTATTATTAAATCTATAACTGGTGTAAGTGCTAGGAATAGTAGACCTAGTGTTTTTTGTTTTAAGATATATCTTGTTACCAACCCGAGTAATATAACAACCCAAAAGGCTACTTCACAAAAAATAATGAGCCATACTATAAAGTTCATGGGTTACCCTCCTTTATTGCGTTAGCCTAGTTATTTCTTCATCTACAATTGATTGAATATCTTCATTTGAAGTTTGATTTGGATTAAGTAATTTATGAAGAGCTAAACCATCAATTAATGCGTGTAATTTCATAGAATGAAGGTGGATGTTTAAATTATCTTTCAATAAATGATCATTGCTTAATAAAGTTAAAACACTATGACATAATTGGTCTAACCCATCGTCAAGCGTACTTTGACCATACTCATGTATGTCATAGCGAAACGCCATCCAAACTTCCATATCAGCTAATCTTTCTTGATCTAATGGTAATACTGTTAGCAAGCTTACTTTTGCTTTGTCAATTGCATTAAGGTCTTCGGATGTAAATATTACTTCAATTTTCCTTCTTACTTTTAGTTCTATTGCAGACATAACAGCATTTAGTAACTCTGAATGATTCGGAAAATAGTATCTAATTTGTCCAGGCGTCATCTTAGCTAGTTTCGCAATTTGTCTTACAGTAGATCCTTTGGCACCATTTTCTACAATTGAATCAAAAGCATATTGAATTATTTGTTTTTTCTTTTCTTTGTGATTAATTATTTTTGGCATATTTAAAGTTTAACATTTTTTAATACGACTGTGTTAAATAAAAATAGTGGGCTCAATTTGTATTTTTAGAGCCTACCTTTGTTAAACATTTAAAGATTCTTGTAAAAAAACCAATAAAATGTTATATTAACATTACTATTTTATCGATGAAGGAGGATTAAAATGACAGCTTCTATGAGACTCAAATAAACCTTTTTGAATACAAAATTAAATTAATTCAAAAAGGCTTGTCCGCAATACACACTCATAGGATGACTTATGTCATTTTTTATCCTTCGATAGGAATAATAAACGCTTTCAAATACTAAAACATCGTAATAATTCTTTAAGTGTTTGAAAGTGTAATGTGAATGAGACGGGAGTAGCCTGTCTCATTTTTTGCGTACACGTCCTTTAAATATACAAGGAGTGTATAAATATGGAACAATATACAATTAAATTTAACCAAATCAATCATAAATTGACAGATTTACGATCACTTAACATCGGTCATCTTTATGCTTACCAATTTGAAAAAATAGCACTTATTGGGGGTAATGGTACTGGCAAAACCACATTACTAAATATGATTGCTCAAAAAACAAAACCAGAATCTGGAACAGTTGAAACGGATGGCGAAATTCAATATTTTGAACAGCTTAACATGGATGTGGAAAATGATTTTAACACGTTAGACGGTAGTTTAATGAGTGAACTCCATATACCTATGCATACAATCGACAGTATGAGTGGTGGTGAAAAAGCAAAATATAAATTAGCTAATGTCATATCAAATTATAGTCCGATATTACTTTTAGATGAACCTACAAATCACTTGGATAAAATTGGTAAAGATTATCTGAATAATATTTTAAAATATTACTATGGTACTTTAATTATAGTAAGTCATGATAGAGCACTTATAGACCAAATTGCTGACACAATTTGGGATATACAAGAAGATGGCACAATAAGAGTGTTTAAAGGTAATTACACACAGTATCAAAATCAATATGAACAAGAACAGTTAGAACAACAACGTCAATATGAACAGTATATAAGTGAAAAACAAAGATTGTCCCAAGCCAGTAAAGCTAAACGAAATCAAGCGCAACAAATGGCACAAGCATCATCAAAACAAAAAAATAAAAGTATAGCACCAGATCGTTTAAGTGCATCAAAACAAAAAGGCACGGTTGAGAAGGCTGCTCAAAAACAAGCTAAGCATATTGAAAAAAGAATGGAACATTTGGAAGAAGTTGAAAAACCACAAAGTTATCATGAATTCAATTTTCCACAAAATAAAATTTATGATATCCATAATAATTATCCAATCATTGCACAAAATCTAACATTGGTTAAAGGAAGTCAAAAACTGCTAACACAAGTACGTTTCCAAATACCATATGGCAAAAATATAGCACTCGTAGGTGCAAATGGTGTAGGTAAGACAACTTTACTTGAAGCTATTTACCACCAAATAGAGGGAATTGATTGTTCTCCTAAAGTGCAAATGGCATACTATCGTCAACTTGCTTATGAAGACATGCGTGACGTTTCATTATTGCAATATTTAATGGATGAAACGGATTCATCAGAATCATTCAGTAGAGCTATTTTAAATAACTTGGGTTTAAATGAAGCACTTGAGCGTTCTTGTAATGTTTTGAGTGGTGGGGAAAGAACGAAATTATCGTTAGCAGTATTATTTTCAACGAAAGCGAATATGTTAATTTTGGATGAACCAACTAATTTTTTAGATATTAAAACATTAGAAGCATTAGAAATGTTTATGAATAAATATCCTGGAATCATTTTGTTTACATCACATGATACAAGGTTTGTTAAACATGTATCAGATAAAAAATGGGAATTAACAGGACAATCTATTCATGATATAACTTAAAAACTATACACTAATTTATATTAAATATTTCTTTAAAGTATTATAATAAAGTAAATAACAATAGTAACATAACCGATGATTTATAAATTTTTTGTGATTTAAAAGTGTATAATTTTAATGTCTTCGGTATAAAAACAACGTGTTCATAACGCTCAGGAACTGCAATCATTAATAAACAACCATTCCCAGCACTATCAATTAAGAAGTATTATTATTTATAATATTAGAACATAAATTACTTTCATACACTATATCCCGAAGTCTTGAAGATTAGGTTCATTTATATCAATATAAAAAATACGTTCACAAGAAAAATATAATAGAAATAAGGAGCCAATAAAATGACTCGACATAATGAAATTATTAAATGTGCAGAAAAATATCAATTACACATCCAACCTCAAACAATCTCATTGAATGAATCGGGACTTGATTTCCAAGTTGCATTTGGAAAAGATAAACATGGAGTAGAATGGGTTTTGAGACTACCAAGAAGACCTGACGTTTATAAACGAACAAAACCCGAAAAACAAACGGTAGACTTCTTACAGAAGAATGTTTCATTTGAAATACCGAAGTGGAAAGTACATGCAAAAGACCTTATTGCTTACCCAAAACTTACAGGTAAACCCGCAGCCACAATAGATCCAGAAATACAAAATTATGTATGGGAAATTGAACACAAACCATTACCAGAAAACTTTATTAACACATTAGCTGAAACACTCGTAGATTTACACAACATACCAGAAGAAAACATTAACGTTCAGCATATAAATATCAAAACCATACAAGAAATAAAAAATGACTTTCAAAGAAGAATGAATAAAGTTAAAGAAACTTATGGCGTATCAGATGAATTATGGAACAGATGGAAACAATGGTTAGAAAACGACGAACTATGGCCTCGACATGCGACCATGATACATGGGGACTTACATCCAGGACATATAATGGTAGATAACCAAGCAAACGTCACAGGTCTCATAGACTGGACTGAAGCAACCCACTCCGACCCATCAATGGACTTTATAGGACACCATCGTGTATTCGACGACGAAGGATTAGAGCAACTTATAACAGCATACGGTAAAGCTGGAGGTGAAATATGGCCACGAATGAAAGAGCATATAATAGAACTCAATGCAGTATTCCCAATGTTTATCGCTGAGTTTGCTATGGAATCAGGAGAATCGGCGTATGAAACGATGGCATTGAAAGAGTTAGGTATGAAAGAGTAGAACTTATATTAAAAGAGGCCCCTTTTAAAGACGAAGGCAATCCTGATGAAATTTTAAAACGGCGTTTAATTAGTGATGGTCTTTGGTTTTCTATAATGTATTGAATATCTCGACATGGAACAAATGCAACAAATGGAAAGAATCGTTTTCGAAATTTCTAACTCCTTAAATCAGGAGGATAAATAAACGGTCATTTTCATTGAAAGCACTTATATAAATTTCATCAATTTTAATACCTACCGTAAATACATTTCATAAGTATTAAACAGATGATTAAAATTTTTAGTTAATTTAAATATTTATGATAGAGAGGGCCTTAAAATGAACAATAATAAGCACCAAAAATATGAGTATCTAGCGGATGATCCAAATTTTAAAACATTACCCATTATATTGTCGCTAATTATTGGAGCTTTTTTTGCTATATTAAATGAAACATTATTAAATATTGCCCTTACATCTTTGATGAAAGAATTCGATATCACTTTACCAACTGTACAATGGATGACGACAGGGTTTATGTTGATTATGGGAATCGTAGCACCGATTTCTGCGTTGTTGTTGCAGTGGTTTACTACAAGACAGTTATTTTTAAGTACTATGACCATTTTTACTCTTGGAACAGTAATTTGTGCGGCGGCACCAGCCTTTCCTATACTTCTTATTGGACGGTTCATTCAAGCAATCGGGACCGGGATGCTTTTGCCTATTATATTCAATGTATTTTTGCTGATTTACCCCCCCTTTAAACGTGGAAAAATCATGGGAATCGTTGGGTTTGTTATCATGTTTGCGCCAACTATTGGCCCAACGCTATCTGGAGTGATTGTTGAATATCTAGGTTGGCGTTCTTTATTTATTATGGTAATCCCATTTTCAATATTCTCAATTGCATTTGCGTCTAAGTTTTTAATTAATGTATCAGAAGTTACTAAACCTAAAATCGATTATTTATCATTAGTTTTTTCAACTATAGGTTTTGGGGCTGTTATATATGGCTTTAGTAGCGCTGGAAAAAGTGAATCAGGGTTTTTAAGTATCAATGTATTAATTCCAATAATTGTTGGAATCATTGGAATTGTCTTATTTTCAATAAGACAATTAAATTTAAAAGAACCTCTAATAGATTTAAGAGTATTTAAATATCCTATGTATACACACGCTATTTTAATGTTTTTAATAATCATCATGACGATGTTTGCTTCAGAAATAATTTTACCTATCTATATGCAAGGACCATTGGCTTTAACTGCAGCTACTGCGGGGTTAATTTTACTGCCGGGCAGTTTACTTAATGGGGCAATGTCGCCGTTTATGGGATATCTATTTGATAAATTTGGCCCGCGTGTTTTGATGATTCCTGCATCAATTGTGCTAAGTGGGGCAATGTATGTGATGAGTAGATTGAATGTGGATACGCCTTTGTGGATCGTTATTCTTAGTTATATCTTGTTGATGCTATCTGTTTCAGCAATTATGATGCCTGCTGAAACCAATGGGTTAAATCAACTTCCAAAACATTTATATCCACATGGGACTGCAGTGATGACAACTTTACAACCAGTTGCTGGAGCAATTGGTGTTGCAGTATTTGTTAGTATTATGAATGCAAGACAGCTTCAATTTTTACAAAATTCAGGGAAACCACAAGATCCTGACACAATAAATCAGGCAATGGTTGCAGGAGTTGAACTCGTTTATTTTATTAGCTTTTCTATATCCATTATTGCCGTTATCTTATCGTTTATTGTTTACCGAGCGACGCCGAAAAAAACAGATTAATTATTTAACAAATAATTATACATTTTAAAAGTATGACTTAACAATAAGACATAGAAATTCAACAAGAAAAAATGAAATTAAAAACGATCCTTATTAAGATGGAATTTGTTTTTGAAACGATTAAGAGGCACCTTGGTTGACCAAGGTGCCTCTTTGATATGAATTCTAATAATAATCATCTATGTAAACGATACCAAGAATGTCATTTATTAAACCCTCAATAAATTATTAGTGAGCAGAGTTATTGTTATTTTAAATATGTATTATTACACTGTGTGTAATGGGCATATAAGGGGGATAGTCATGGTTAACTCTGATAAAAAAGAAATAGAAATAAGCAAAACAAATGAAACACGATCTAATGAAATATCGAAAATGATTGAAGAGGGTGGTTTGGGCGCTGACCAGTATTACACTATAGACAAACAGCAACCCAATCAAAAAATTTTAATAGAAAATATTGATCAATTCAAAGACGAAATAAGTCAAAAAGATAATGACGATTTAATTGATCTATTAATACTAAATGCTCAGGAAAACATCAACTCAAAAGGTAACCATGCTTTGATTATTATAAAAAAAGAACTGCTTAGCCGAATGTAATAAAAATGAAATTAAAAAAACTGAGACACCTAAATCTTTAGGTGTCTTTGTTGTTCTAATAATAAGGAGAAAAAATTTATGAAAGTAAAAGACCAACAACCCTATATCTTAGATAATGAGCAAGGCTCAAGAGAAGAAGTTGAAGTACGCGAGCAAAGAATTAAAGAATTAGAAGAAGATGATGAGCAAGAAGATAAAAATCAAAATAATAAAATTATTATTTTTACAACTATACTGATATTTATTTTAACCATAATTTTATCTGTTATTATACAGACGAATAAAAAATAGATAAAATCTTTAAAGTTAAAAACGTTCGTTTTTGACACAAAACCTCTTAACTTAATATTAAGAGTGTCACTTTGCTTGATATATGAGAATTATTTAACCTTATAAATGAGAAAAAAGCAACGCACTTTAAATAAGATACGTTGCTTTTTCGATTGATGAACACCTATAATTAAACTATTCATCTATTATTTATAATTTTTTGTATATACAATATTTCTAGTTTGTTAAAGAGAATTAAGAAAATAAATCTCGAAAATAATAGAGGGAAAATCAGTTTTTGATATCAAAATTATACATGTCAACGATAATACAAAATATAATACAAAATATAAGATGTTATCAGTATTTATTATGCATTTAGAATATTAAAATTCCTTCATTACACTCTTGGCGGTTTCACTTATCAACTTATCATTTGGCTTATCACTTTTATTGTCTTTATTCGTAAAAATGACTAAAACAATAGGTTCAGATTGGCCCTTAGGATAAACAAAAGCAACATCATTTCTAGAAGCATATGTTATTGCTTGACCACTTTTATCAGCAACCTTATAGTCTTTTGGAACACCGTCTTTAATTAAAGTATCTCCGCTTTTATTATTTAACATTAAATCAAGTAAGAATTTTTTGTTTTCTTTGCTTAATTTTCCATTTGCGATAAGTTTATTTAAAGTCTTACCGAAAGCAGCAGGTGTTGAAGTATCTTTTTTGCTCTTTGGTGAATAGTAATTTAATTCTATCTCATATCTAACTGGATTTGTTACTTTATCTCCTAGTTCTTTTAGACGTTGTTTAACTTTTTTGATTCCACCGATTTCTTTTATAATTTTATTGTTTGCTGTATTATCACTATATGTCATTGAAGCCTCAATAAGTGCTTTTAAAGTGATATCTTTTCCTACATATTTTTCTAAAATAGGAGAATAAGCAACTATATCATCTTTGTTAATATGTACTTTTTTATTTAACTTATTATAAGGTACTTGTTCTAACAAAATAGCACTATTTATCGCTTTTGAAGTTGAAGCATAGGCAAATCTCTTATCTGAATTAAATTTTACTTCCTTACCACTTTTAGTATCTAAAGCATAAACACCAATATGAGCATTATATTTTTTTTCTAAATCATTTAACTCTTTGGCATGTGAACTGTTTGAATTACATGCACTTAAAACTAAAGCAATTACAATTAAAAATATTAACTTTTTCAAAATAAACCCTCCGATATTACAGTTGTAATTTTTATAAATCAATAATATTACAATTGTAATATCGGTGTCAATAGTTTATTATAAATATTTGAAAGAAGGTGTTGAAATGGCTAAGTTATTAATAATGAGCATAGTAAGCTTTTGTTTTATATTTCTATTGTTATTATTTTTTAGGTACATATTAAAACGCTATTTTAATTATATGTTAAATTATAAAGTTTGGTATCTAACTCTTCTTGCAGGATTAATTCCTTTCATTCCTATTAAATTCTCTCTTTTTAAATTTAATAATGTGAATAATCAAGCGCCCACAGTTGAAAGTAAGTCACACGACTTGAACCATAACATAAATACCACCAAACCTATTCAAGAGTTCGCAACAGATATCCATAAGTTTAATTGGGATTCAATTGATAATATCTGCACAGTTATTTGGATAGTTTTAGTTATTATTTTAAGTTTTAAATTTTTGAAAGCCTTATTATATCTTAAATATTTAAAGAAACAGTCACTTTATCTAAACGAAAATGAAAAAAATAAAATAGATACGATACTTTTCAACCATCAATATAAAAAAAATATTGTGATTCGAAAAGCAGAGACTATTCAATCTCCAATAACTTTTTGGTATGGGAAATATATTATTTTGATTCCTAGTTCATATTTTAAAAGTGTAATTGACAAAAGACTAAAATATATAATATTGCATGAATATGCTCATGCTAAAAATAGAGATACTTTACATTTAATTATCTTTAATATCTTCTCTATTATTATGAGTTACAATCCATTAGTACATATTGTAAAAAGAAAGATAATTCATGACAATGAAGTAGAAGCCGATAGATTTGTCCTTAATAATATTAACAAAAATGAATTTAAAACTTATGCGGAATCTATTATGGACTCCGTATTAAATGTTCCATTTTTTAATAAAAATATATTAAGCCATTCATTTAATGGTAAAAAGTCATTACTCAAAAGAAGATTAATTAATATAAAAGAAGCCAATCTGAAAAAACAGTCCAAATTAATTCTAATTTTTATTTGTATTTTTACTTTTTTGCTCATGGTAATTCAAAGCCAGTTTTTGATGGGGCAATCCATAACTGATTATAATTATAAAAAGCCCTTACACAACGATTACCAAATTTTAGATAAAAGTAAAATTTTTGGTTCAAATAGTGGATCTTTCGTCATGTACAGCATGAAGAAAGACAAATACTATATTTATAACGAAAAAGAAAGTAGAAAAAGGTATTCTCCTAATTCAACTTATAAAATTTATTTAGCTATGTTTGGACTTGACCGACATATTATAAATGATGAAAATTCACGTATGTCATGGAATCATAAGCATTACCCTTTTGATGCTTGGAATAAGGAACAAGATTTAAATACAGCAATGCAAAATTCAGTTAATTGGTACTTCGAACGTATTAGCGATCAAATACCAAAGAACTATACTGCGACTCAACTCAAGCAATTAAATTATGGTAATAAAAATTTGGGAAGTTATAAAAGCTATTGGATGGAAGATAGTTTGAAAATATCTAATCTTGAACAAGTAATAGTTTTTAAAAATATGATGGAACAAAATAACCATTTTAGTAAAAAAGCAAAGAATCAATTATCTTCTTCATTATTGATTAAGAAAAATGAAAAGTATGAACTGTATGGGAAAACAGGTACAGGTATAGTAAACGGGAAGTATAATAATGGGTGGTTTGTAGGTTACGTAATTACAAATCATGATAAGTATTATTTTGCTACACATTTATCAGATGGAAAGCCATCTGGGAAAAATGCTGAATTAATCAGTGAAAAAATATTAAAAGAAATGGGTGTTTTAAATGGCCAATAAGCAAGTTGAAATATCTATGGCTGAATGGGATGTTATGAATATAATATGGGGTAAAAAATCAGTATCAGCTAATGAAATTGTAGTTGAAATTCAAAAATATAAAGAAGTTAGCGATAAAACGATTAGAACATTAATCACAAGACTATATAAAAAAGAGATTATAAAACGATACAAATCAGAGAATATTTATTTTTACTCATCAAATATTAAAGAAGACGATATTAAAATGAAAACTGCTAAAACCTTTCTTAATAAACTGTATGGAGGGGACATGAAAAGTTTAGTGCTGAATTTTGCGAAAAATGAAGAATTAAATAACAAAGAAATTGAAGAATTGCGAGACATTTTAAATGATATTAGTAAAAAGTAATTAGAGATATGTTTCAAACATAATACATATGTAAACTATGCTTGACTCTTATTAAATTAGTTTTGTTAATAACATTTAAAATATATTATTAAAGATGAGAGTGTACAGAAAATAACCATTTTCTGTACACTCTCTTTTTATGCCGAAATAAGTGAGTAATACATATATTTTCGTGTTCAAAAACCCAACAAAAAATCTATGTTCACAAAAGACCTTGAAATTAAGTTATGGTACACTGTATATGTATATAGGAGGTTTGTATTTTGAAAATAGGTTATGCAAGAGTTTCAACTGGATTACAAAATCTGAATTTACAGGAGGACCGATTAAACGCATATGGTTGTGAAAAGATATTTAGCGACCATATTAGTGGTTCAAAAAGTAAAAGACCTGGATTAGATAAAGCAATTGAATTTGCGAGATCAGGAGATACGATTGTTGTTTGGAGACTCGACAGACTAGGACGTAATATGGAGGATTTAATCACATTAGTTAATGAGCTTAACGAACGAGGTGTAAGTTTCCATAGTTTAGAAGAAAATATAACGATGGATAAATCAAGTTCTACAGGACAATTATTATTTCATTTATTCGCAGCGTTTGCAGAATTTGAACGAAATTTAATTTTAGAACGTTCTTCAGCTGGCCGAATTGCAGCACGTGCTAGAGGACGCTATGGAGGTAGACCCGAAAAATTAAATCAAAAAGATTTAAACTTACTTAAGACACTTTATGATAATGGCACGCCAATTAAGACAATTGCAGAGCAGTGGCAAGTTTCACGTACAACGATTTATCGTTACCTCAATAAATTGGAGGAAAAGGAAGATGAAAAACAAGGAGAAGTATCTAACTAATTTTTCTGAAGCCAAACGTAAAGAAGCTACTCAAAAGTACAATATTATAAAACCTTTTATCTTGGGCAAGCAATCTTTATCAAGCATTTCTAAAAGCAAAGGTATTGCGTTAAGTACACTTTATAGGTGGAATAAATTATATAAGGAACAAGGTCTTACTGGTCTAATTCATAATACAAGAGTTGATAAAGGTGAGCATAAATTAAAACAAAACATAATAGACGAGATTAAACGCCTTGCACTCAAGAATAAAAGAAATAGTATTGCTACGATTCATAGGAAAATCGCTAATTATTGTATAGAGAATAATTTTTATAAACCAAGTTATAAACAAGTTTATAGTATTATTAAAGCAATGCCTAAGTCTGTTATTGATTTCTCTCACCAAGGTGAAAAATACTATCAAAATAAGTACGATTTAATACAAATAAGAGAATCCTCAAGACCCAATGAAATATGGCAAGCCGACCATACTTTGCTAGATATTTATATATTAGATCAAAAAGGTAATATCAATAGACCATGGCTAACCATTATTATGGATGACTATAGTCGTGCAATTGCAGGCTACTTTATAAGTTTTGATGCTCCTAATGCTCAAAACACAGCATTAACACTACACCAAGCAATATGGAATAAGAATAATACCAATTGGCCAGTATGTGGTATACCCGAAAAATTCTACACAGATCACGGGAGTGACTTTACCTCGCACCACATGGAACAAGTCGCTATTGATTTGAAAATTAACTTGATGTTTTCAAAAGTTGGTGTCCCTCGTGGTCGCGGGAAAATAGAACGGTTTTTTCAGACAGTTAACCAAACTTTCTTAGAACAACTTCCTGGATATATAAACAATAATGATACTTCTAGCGATTTAATAGATTTTCAAAATTTCGAAGAAAAATTACGATACTTTTTAATTGAAGATTATAATCAAAAAGAGCACAGTGCTATCCAGAGCACTCCTATCAATCGGTGGAACAGTAATCATTTTTTTCCTAATATGCCAAGCAGTTTAGAACAACTTGATTTATTATTATTAGAAATACCTAAATCTAGAAAAATTCATTCAGATGGTATTCATTTTCAAGGCTTTAGATACAGTAATACAAACCTAACTGCTTATGTAGGTGAGTATGTATTAATTCGTTACAATCCCAATGATATGGCTGAAATACGCGTTTTTTATAGAGATGAATTTCTTTGTACAGCAATATCCCCTGATTTAGCTGATTATTCAATTGATATAAAAGAGATACAACACGCACGTAGTCAGAGAAGAAAACACTTAAAACAAAACATTGCTAGTCCAAGCACCACTGATTTAATTAAGGAAGAAAAAAGTTATGGTTACTCACCTCAAGAAACGACCAAAAACGTCAAAAAATTAAAGAGGTATCGTAATGACTAAAAATCAGAATTTCATTGAAACGAAAGAGTATAAACGATTTGCTGAATTTTGCGATGCTTGTATCAAATATCAATATATTGGGATCTGCTATGGTCAACCTGGTGTCGGAAAAACTTTATCTTCTAGGTATTACACAAATTGGAATACTATTGAAAAGCAAGTTAATCATAGAGGGTGGGAAGATCTAGCTAGTAAAACGACTGATGATATATTATCGGTGAATAAGATATTTTATACTGCACCGGCTGAAAAACAAACAAGATTAAGTAATGATCTATATAGTATTAGTGCAAGTATTGATTTGGGTCAAAAATTACACATCGTAAATAAGTATGGTCATGATCATAGTAAACATTATAGTGATATGTTTAAATATATTGATTTAATTATAGTAGATGAGATTGATCGCCTTAAAGTGCAACATTTAGAGCAATTAAGAGCTATTTATGATGAACATAATTTAGCAATGATATTTATTGGTATGCCAGGTATAGAGAAAAAACTATCTCGTTATCCTCAACTATATTCGCGTATAGGTTTTGCACATGAATTTGATAATCTAAGTAAAGACGAGACGCATCATATATTAGAATATAAGTGGCAAGATTTAGGATTTGATCTAAAACTCGAAGATTTTACTGATTATGAGGCAATAACGACGATTATTAAAATTACAAAAGGGAATTTTAGGCTGATTCATCGTTTATTTGCGCAGATAGATAGAATTATGGATATAAATGGCTTAGATAAAATCAGTACAGAAGTTGTAGAAACAGCTAGAGATAGTTTAGTCATAGGTATTCGTTAATAGAAAAAGCAATGTACTTTAATATAGGACATTGCTTTTCTCATTTACTAGGTAAAATCATTCTCATATATCAAGTAAAGTAACATAAGAGGTTTTTCTTGGATATTTAAGTCTATAAACTTGTGTTATAATCAATGTATCATAATTCTCGAAAATTATGAGTTTTCAGACGATGAGAGACGCGCTTATTTGCATCGAGAATTAGATTTCGTTAATAAGTACCCATAAAACGATTAAAAGAGGTGGTATTTAAATGGCTAAAATTGGTTATGCACGTGTATCAACACAAGATCAAAGTCTTGATGGACAGATTGATACACTTGAGGAATATGGTTGTGAACGTATCTTCAGAGAGAAAGCGAGTGGTCGCAAAACGAAAAGAACGGAACTTGATAAGTGTTTGGATTATTTACGAGAAGGAGATATTCTAGTTATCTATAAACTAGATCGTCTTGGACGTACAACGAAACAATTAATTGAGTTATCTCAATGGTTCGATGAAAACAGCATTGATTTACATATTATTGATATGAATGTATCGACCAAAGATGCAATGGGTAAAATGTTCTTTACCATGATGAGTGCATTTGCTGAACTTGAAGCTAACTTATTAAGTGAACGTACGAAAAAAGGATTAGAAGCAGCACGAGCAAGAGGGCGAAAAGGCGGGAGGCCTTCATTACCTGACCATAAGAAAAGAGAAATTAAGTTTCTATACGATGAACAAAAACTTACAGGAGAAGAAATTGCTAAGCAAACTGGTGTAAGTCGTTCAACGGTATACAGAATAATAAAAAATAATTAGTTTAAACAACTGGTAACGTGAAGAAATAATAAAAACTTTAATAAATTCTCTTTTTTAGAAGAACAAGAATTTATTTTATTTAATTCTGATTTCTGTTTAAACCATAAAATCAAAAATACATGTAGAAATTATGGCTTTAATCCTAATATGATTTTTAAAACCACTCAATGGAGCTTCACAGAAGAAATATTATTAAATAATCTAGGGATATGTATATTACCCGAAGGAATACTAGACTTATTAGATAATAATTTACAAGTCATCGATATTAATAAACCTTCCATGAAATGGGAACTTACTATTATTTGGAGAAAAGATATTATAGTTGATTCTTTAACAAAAAATTGGATTAAATTTCTCCAAGAAAAATTCTTAATTAACTATTAAATATAAAAGCATTTGAGAAATTTATAGCTATATAAAAAAAGGATATTTTATATTTATACACTCTCGCTCTATAATTAGAACGTAAAACATTATAGAAACGGGAGTTTTTTATGGAAAATTATAAATTTCCTAGTGATAGTAAAATTGTCAGTACGGACCAAGTATTAATTAATGATTTAAACAATTATAATACACTATTTGGGGGGGTGTTAATGAAAAAAATTGATAATAACGCCACACTATCAGCTAGAAGACATGCAAGAGTTAAAGAATGTGTTACAGCTTCTACAGATTCAGTAGAATTTTTATATCCAATCACCCAATCTGATTCAGTTTGTATAGAATCTTATGTAGTTTATACAGGAGAAAAATCTATGGAAATATTTTGTAAAGTCATTTCAGAAGATATGATTACTGCAGAAAGAAAAATTGCTGCTGTAGCTTTTCTTACTTTTGTAGCTTTGGATGAAAAGAAAAAACCAATTAAAATACCCAAAATCTCTCCTCAGTCCAAAGAAGAAAAATTATTATTTATGGATGGCGAAGCAAGAGCTAAAATGCGAAAAATTAAAAGATCACAAACTAAAAATATAATTGACTCTCTTGATATCAATAAGCCATGGGAATTGGAGTAGTGATAAAATGATTAATGAAATGGAAGAATTAAACCAAATTAAGTTAGATTTGAAAAAACTAAGAAACGAATTTCCTAGTATGTATGAAAAGTTAGAATATATAGCTAGTTTGACAAGACAATTAAGTATCCATTATAAATATTTAGGAGCACTTATGTTTTCAGATAACCGTGAAAATATTCAAAATGAGAGACCAATTTTAATAAGAGAATCTGTTTTAAAATTATATGAACAAGAAGTAGCAAAAGTTAAAAAAGATAGTGATTTTGTGTTTTTTAAAGATATGATGTTAAAATTCCAAAATGTGGACTACTCACAAATATTTCTTATCATTTTAGGTGCTGAACCTGGTTTTGTATTTAATAATACAATTATTAAATAATAAGTTCATTAAGAATGCTTAGATTAACAAATTATAAAAATTTAAAAATCACTTGACTAAATAAAACTATATTTTAGCTAATAAAAGAGCCACTCTGATTTAGATTGGCTCTTTTATTAGCTTTTATAACTTAACGAGAATTTTTGCTTGTGATTTATCGTTTACAAGTTGTTTAAATCCTGACTCCACAATATCATCTAACTCTATCTCATCAGTAACGACATCTTTAACTTTTAAATTACCTTCGTTAATTAAATCTATTGTTTGTTGAAATGTAGTAGGTGTATAAGCAATTGTCGAAGTGAGCTTTACACCTGTATTTGTTAATTGCATTGGATTCCATTCAATAGGATGACCAAATATAGACACTATAACGACAGTACCTCTTGCTTTAGTAACGTCTATAGCAGATTTAAGTGTTGGCGCTACACCAGCTACCTCAAATGCTACATCAACGCCATTATCAGTGTATTTACTAATAATATCACTTGGGTTTGATTCACCAGAATTTATCGTATGAGTAGCACCTACTGATTTAGCTTTATTAAGTCGCTCTTCCGATAAATCGAAAACAAATATTTTGCTAGCACCAGCTGCTTTGGCTGCTATAGTTGTTAATAAACCGATTGGCCCTGCTCCAAAAATAGCAACAGTATCGCCAAATAGAACTTCGCCTTCTTTAATTGCTTGAACTGCAACAGCCGTCGGTTCTACAAGGGCGCCTTCTTTATCAGAAACATTATCTGGTAATTTATAAACATTCTCTTCTGGGGCGTTTGTAAATTCTGCAAATCCACCATCAGAACCTAAGCCTATAAATGAATAACCATCATAAAGGTCAATATTTTCTTCTTTTTCACGATTTGAAACTGTAGGATTAATAACAACACGATCGCCTTTGTTAAATTTTGTAACCTTAGAACCAATATCATCTACTACGCCTGCAAATTCGTGGCCTAATGTAACGGGCGCTTTTTGGCCAAGGAACGGGTCTGGTTTGTCTGTTGAAATAAATATAGGGCCTTCTAAGTATTCATGTAGATCTGTACCACAAATGCCAGCCCAAGACACTTTAACTTTAACCTCATTATCTTGTAACTCTTTAGATTTTCGATCTTCAACTCGTACATCCTTTTGACCATACCAAACTGCTGCTTTCATTGATAAAACCTCCTTGTTTTAGTTAATTTAATAGTATGCCTTTTAAAAATTACTTTCAAGTAAACTAACCTTTTAATATAGTGTTTCTAAATTATTATATGATTAGAGTGTACCCTAATCATGTAAAATATTGAATTAGTTTACTATTTCAACATTTTATTACGAATATCTTGTTTATCATTTTCATTTAATTCTGCTAAACAATGATAAAGATACTCGAAATGTAGCAATAATATTACTGCATTTTGTTTTGTTCCATACTGATTATCATAACCATGCATAATAGAATGTCTATTAATTTCATTCATCCTTTTTTCACCAAATTCAAAATTTCGTTTTAATTTAAATTTATAATATTCTTTGATTTTGACGTAATCAGCATCAACATAATAATCATGCTTAGATTTGTACTTGTTTATCGTTTCCTCAATTACAATATTAAAGAGTCGATAATTAGTTCTTCCTTTATAATTCACTGAATTGAATATCATACCTTCTAATCTTGCTAATAATGCAGGTATTATAAGATAATAATATTCATGCTTATATCCATCTAAAATCTCTTTTAATATAGTAATATCTTCTTGAGGTAGTTTGTAAGTGGTTACTTGGCTTTTTAAATGATTAAAATGAATTTCATCAAAATACCTTGTCATTATCAAATTAATATTTTCTTTAGTTACCTCCTGATGATTTGAATTCATTTCAACATAATTAATAACTTCATTTATATCTACATAATCTATTGGCGGATAATCATAGTTAATAAAAATTGAATTTACTGTAGTTGTATTATCAATAAAACTATCTAAAGCATCTTTAAATTCATCTAAGTTAGGTATACTTTTAGCTAAAACTTCTATTGATTCAGATATTTTCTTACTGTATTTAGAATTTATATCTTTTATTGCTTCGGATATTTTCTTGCTAAATATAGAATTTATATCTTCTATATTTTTATGCATTCTATTAAAATTTAATTTATCTAGTATGATATGTTTACTAAAATTATTCTTCATTTTAATTTCCCTTCTTAATTTACATAATGACCGTTATCGTTAACTTTTTTATTTTAAATTATTGTTTATCAATATTTATAAAAGCTATAGAATCAGTATTTATAAATAAGAAATCGCCGCCATCCGGAATTTTTATAGAAATGCTATTTGTTTTATCTTTGACTACTCCTTCTATATCTTCAATGAGCCTATTATAAGCATTTTCACCTAATACACTTTTTATAATCGCATATTGCTGGTCACTATAATTTAACACCTATTGTTATTCTTTCTTCTTCATATGTACTCACAGCTTACCTACCTCCAATTTTGGATTTTTTTAATATAGTATACTCTTCTGCTAATTTAATCACTTTGCATTCCTACCAATTATGATGTTATAATGCACTTAACAAAGTTATTAAGCATAATACACCAATCCCCTCACTATCGGAAGTAGTGAGGGGATTTTTTAGGTGTTGGCTAAAGGTCGCCTATTTTTTCTTATCGTTGCGATTGCGTAGCCAATGCGCAAATAACGCTACGATACAACCACTCGCTGCCGTGGTCGTGATGTGAACAAAGTTATCAAGCATAATTACACCTCCTCTCTACGTCAACTTGACGCCTGAGAGATAGGCGACTCTATAATTATATCATCTGTAAACATGTAAGCATATATACTTCCGATAAGTTGAACTATGTTAATTAAAACTCCAAACTAATAATACAAATTGCTAATATAAAAAGTTTGAAAATCATAATTATAATTTAATATTTAATTACAAATCTCGTTTTTAGATTTGAAAATTTCGAATTAAGTTATTTAAAATTAACGTTAATAAAAAATATCAAGATTGAAAAGATACAAAAAATTGCTATAAAAAGGAATCTTTTGGGATTCCTCCGGGATTCTAAAGATTCCCATCCCCTATAAATACCTTTACAACAGCTTTTATAGAAAATCGTGAACAGTTTCATAATGCCAGTTAATGACACTTTACTTTTTCGATTTATTTTTGTCCTTAATTTACTATAAGTGTTGTCATAGTAGTATTTATGGAACTTAAAATTAAGTATTCAAAACCCTAGCTATGCTAGGTGCCATGTAAATGGCATTGTTCACCCTTATCCTGTTGTCTAGGAATCCCAAAAGATTCCCCTACACTTTAATGGTTCATAAACATAAGTTAGTTTGTACCTTTAAGTTCTATTTTATTAAGTTATTTATGTCACTGAAATCAAAATAAGTGTATGCAAATATGACACTAATCAAAAATATTAAAGGGAGTTTAAAACAATAATATATAAGCAACCAAAATGATGGTTGCTATAATTACTTAGTGCTAAAATTCTTAATTTCTTTATAAAAATGGATTCCCATATTTCTCACAATAATTATAAAAACCATGCCTGTTTATAAACATCGTTTTTTCAATATTTTCAGGAGCGTCAAATTCAATTAGTTTTAAAACTAATTCAGTAAATTCAAGTGGAGCTGTACCATTTGCAGTAACTGTTTTCCCATCTTTCACTGCTTGCTTTTCTATAAATTTATTCGCCGATGTATAACAATCATAATCACTCCATAAACAAATAGAATTTCCAGTGTGTTTATAATTATTCAAAAATCCATTTTTTGCTAGGTAATCAACAGCACCACATATAGCGCCTACTGGAATCCCTTTATTAAAAGTTTCTTGGACAAATCTTAAAAGGTCATCACTACTGTTATCCCAAGAATTACCACCAATCATTATCAAAAGATCATAATCTTTAGGTTCAGAACCAATAACGTAATCAACCAAAACTGAAAAACCGCCTAAAGAAACAACTTTTTCTTCAACTGAAATAGTTTTAACTGACCAAGATTCGCTCTGGTTTAAAGTCGAAGATAAATAAGAACCTTCCCAATCTGCAAACTCATCTAACAAAAGAAATAAAGCATTTTTCAT